>NZ_NEXQ01000002.1:0-6325 GCF_002810405.1 Psychroflexus sp. S27
ATATAAATCTATGTATGTTATTAAAATTTTTATACAAATTAGATTTTTTTCAAATTTTGCACAACGGTCTAGCATATACTTAGTGCGACCTTGATTAGCTTTTATTTTGTTTTCAATTTACAGACTTTTATAAAAATACTCAAACTTATTTTTCATACACTGCCCCGAGCATTAAGTATATGCATTGTTATACGCAGTTTTTTACTTTCCGATTCAGCACTTGAATTTAATCATATTTAAACCTTAGAAATCCTCTAAAAATTTCGAATTTTTTCGGCGCGCATTGCTTTTCATCACTTTCGTATCCGCTAAGATTAATTCCACTATAATTATTAATTCGATAAGATAGCTTTAATCATATTTTCACGTCAATTTTAAATCCATTGATTTTGTCCAGTTCGTCATTATTCTCCAGTTAAAAATCCGTTTGGCTGGTTTGCTGATTTTTCACCGTAGCGATTTTCAATTCCGAAGCTTTTGGCGAGCTTGTCCTAAATCTTAGTATAAATTCCATTTGGCAAGCGACCGAATTCATTCCTATTTCCAGAGTGATTTTACAGATTTCTGATTAATTTTTGATTTACAAAATTCAATTTATAATCGAAATTATTTGAGGATTAAGTTCTGTCTTAAATTGCGTATAACGGTCTAGCATATACTTTAGTGCGACCTTAATTAGCTTTTATTTTGTTTTCAATTTACTGACTTTTATAAAAATACTCAAACTTATTTTTTCATCACTGACTCAAGCATTAAGTATATGCATTGTTATACGCAGTTTTTTACTTTTCGATTCAGCTTATAAATTTAATCTTATCTAAACCTTAGAAATCCTCAAAAAATTTCGAAATTTTTTCGGCGCGCTTGGTTTATCAGTATTTTGGATCCAATAGAGATTTATTTCATTAAATTATAGATTCAATCGGCTAGCGCAAGTCATATTTTCGAAGCAATTTTCAAAACCGTTGATTTCGGTTAATTCGTCGTTTTTCTCCAATTAAAATGCATTTGGCTAGCTCTGAATTCATTTCTCCGTAGCGATTCTTAATTCCGACATTTTGGCAAGCTCGTCTTTATTCGTAATATCAATTTTCTTTGGAAAGCTCAAATTTCAATTTTATTCAGAGTATTGATTTTCAGTTCAGAATATTTTTCTGTTTTAAGATTTTTATAATCAATCGAAATTATTTGAGGATAAGTTTTTCTCAAATTGCGTATAACGGTGTCGCATATACTTAGTGCGACCTTAATTAGTATTTATTTTATTCTCAATTTACAGACTTTTATAAAAATACTCAAACTTATTTTTTCATCACCGAACCCAAGCATTAAGTATATGCATTGTTACAAGCAGTTTTTTGATTTTCGAATTAGCTAAAAATCTAATCAAATATTTAATCTTAATAATCCTGAAAAAAATTCGAATTTTTTCGCCAAAGTGAAATTCGATCAGATTTTGTTTTTTTAGCCAGAATTTCGTCTAAATTCAAATTCCGTTTGGCTGTTTATTGGTCAATTCTCCGTTGTGATTGTCATTCACTAATTTTGGTAAGCTTGTCTTAAATCTAAAGTAAAAATTTCTTTGGATAGCTCTGAATTGATTTCTCCGTAGCGATTCTCAATTCCGACATTTTGGCAAACTCGTCATTATTCCAAAGCTTAAAAATTTTTGGTAAGCTCTAAATTCATTTTTTAGAGTGTGAGTTTTCAGATTTCTGATTGTTTTTTTGAGCTTTAAAATTTAATTATTAATCAAAATTTGTTCAGGATTAAAGATCTAATCAAATTGCTTGTAACGGTCAAGTATAAGAGCAGTAGCGGATTTCAAGGCAATTACCTGTCCGCCACCACAAAAGTTCATTAAACGCACTTGCCTTGATTTCAACACTTTACCCGCTATTGCTTTTATACAATGTTGTGTGCAGTCTTTTCTTTCTTTATTTCAATGTTGTGTGCAGTCTTTTCTTTCTTTATTTCAATAGTGTTACCAAAACAAAAGTCAAAATATACGCGAAAATTGGGGCTATTCCCCAAACTGTGAAGAATCGTTTTACGGTCTTGTTGCTAAAGGTGTTTTTAAATCCGTTCTTGCTAATACTCAAAGCGATAAAAGCTGCTCCGTTCAATTGTACCAATGAAGTCGGAATTCCTTTTGTTACAGAAGCCAATAAAAGTAAACTGGCTACAATAATTGCAATCACAGTTGCATTAAATGGAGATACTTCTACAATATCTTTCCCTGTCTTTTTGGTCACTTTGTGTCCAAGTAAAGAACTTCCAATGGCGAAACAAGGAGCTACAATTAAAACCGATAAAATGATAATCGGTAAAAAGTTTTGAATCGCTTCTTGTCCGATTTCATTTGCAGTCAATGAAGCAATTGGTGCTGCTGCATTAGCTACATTATTTGCGCCAATTGAAAATGCAACATAAAGAGATGATAAAATCAATATTGCTTTTAACCCTTTGTGCTGTCTTAAATGTGAATAATCATCCGTAAAAACCTTGTTTTTTAGCAAGGGGAAAACCCATTTGGAAAGAATTAGCATTATGAAAAATGCGATAATAGGCAAGATAATCCAAGTTGGAATAACTTCATAAAACAACATACGGGTGTTCAAACCATCCAATGCGGTTGCTGCTCCTGCAATTGAAAGTACTGTTGCCTGACTGGTTGATTGTGGAACACCAATCAGATTGGCAATTAGTAACGATAAACCGATAGACCCCAAAATAATTGAAGTAATCAAAGGCGTAAAAAAGGAATGGTCTAAAAGTCCTTTACCAAGGGTCAAGGAAACTTCTTTACCTGCAATTAGAGCACCGGCAAGAACCATTATTCCGAATAGTCCCGGAATAAGTGTACGTTTTAAGACATTTGCTCCATAAGCGGCTGAAAAAGCTGGAGCCGTTCCACTTGCACCCATATTTATGGCTAAAAACATTGCCAATAGAAAAGGGATAGTTAAGCCGTTAAATAGTTCTGACATAATTATTGATTTTTAGATTTTTTAAAGTTGATAGTGTGATGGATTGTAAACCTTACAATATGACGATTGTAAAAATCGACTCCTGATTTTCGTTGTTGATACCAATTGAAATAGCCTAACTCAAAGCCTAAATTTTCATATAGCATATATTGAACACTTGCTCCGTATCTGTTTTGGTCAAATACATTTTGGACAATTTTGCCACCAATATTTATATGGATTTCGTCAAACGCCTTTAAGGTCAGCTTATCAAAAGGCGAGTATCTTATTTCAAGTTTGTATCGTGTTCTGTTGTTACCGTACTCAAAAGAACTACTGGGTTGTTCAAAAAATCTAAATTCAGTCCAATATCGATGATGCAAGGTTATTTTGTCAGAAATAGTTTGTTTGTAGCCTATTTCAAGTTGTGGACGCAGTTCTGTTCTATTTTCAAAATCTAAAATTTCAGGGTCGTGCGGTAATGATTGTAGAAAATAGGTAAAACCGATTCCCGCATTCCAACCTTTTCCAAGTTTTCGTTCTGCAAATGTTCTCGTAACGAACTGGTGTTGTCGCCAAGGAAACCAATAAGTCCTTTCTTCTATTTCCTGTCTTATTTGATAGTTGTCAGTGAGTTTCAGTTTCAGGTAATAGCGTGTCCAAAGCAGCTGCTGGGTATCTACGTTTTTTTGAGCTTTGACACTTGTAGAAAACAGTCCAAGTAGCAATGCTGCAAATACCATTGATTGAGTTTTCGGCATAGAATTTCAAAATTTTAGGGGCAAATATATTAAAGCCTATTTATCCTACCAAGTTAGTAGGATATAAAAATGAAAAAAAATTACTTTTTTAGTTTTTTCTCTCTTTTGATAATGTCTGCAAAGGTAGCAGCTTTTAATCGCTTTACAGTTTCATTGCGGATTTCCATTGCAATTTGACGGATTCCGCAAGTTTCTTCGTCAACGCATTCTTCACAGCGTTCATAAAATTCATAGGTTACGCAAGGTAGCAAAGCGATTGCTCCGTCAAAGAGTCTCATTACTTTTGCCATATGAATTTCATCAGGCGTTGCATTCAAGGAATAGCCGCCATATTTCCCTTTCGTGCTGTTTAATATTCGAGCGTTTTTAAGTTCGGTTAGTATAGATTCAAGAAATTTCAGAGGAATGTTCTGTTCTTCCGAAATTCTACTTACCGATATAGGTTGCTCGTCCTTGTTTTTTGCGATATAAACAAGTGCGTTAATTGCGTATTTTGTCTTTTTTGATAACACTATCGTTTCGTTTTTTTAGATTGCACACAACGTTGATGTGTAAGAATAGTTGCGTGATTAAGCCACTAATTTAGCAAAAATGGAACGAACCAGAGGAAAATCCGTAGGATTTTCCAAGTAGGCAAGAACCAAGCAATTATTTTTACACGGTGTTAGCCACTGGCTTTTCTCAGTTCCATATTTCTTTAATTCTATCAATCCAACTCTTTTTCATTGATGCATTTTTTACTTTTGGTTTCCTAATGTAGATAGTTGGATTAAAGTCCGCTATGTAGGCGGTTTCTATAATACGTTTTTTCGGTTTATATATTTTTCCATTTTCATCTTCAATAAATGGATAGCAATAAACTGTGTTTTTAAATTTCGGGTCGTCAAGTGGTATTTCAAACTTCATAATAGCCTTTTTTATAAAGTCCATTTTAAATCCGTTATTTGACAGATCCTTTTCAAGTATTCCTCGCAATTTTTTCAAATCCACTTTTAATGGTTTGACATCCGTTTCTTCAGGTTCAATTTCGTTATTCAAAATGTCAATCTCAATTTCTTTTACATTTTTGTCACGAGCTATGAAATTAAGCCAGTCCGCCATATATCCGCCATCATAGTATCCTAGTGTACTCAAGTAGCTCAAGGCTAAATTCCCTGGTATTCCATTTAAGTTTCTCGTTTTTCCCATTGTTGGTTTCAGCTTGTGGCTAACGGTCTAGTATATACTTTAGTGCGACCTTAATTAGCTTTTATTTTGTTTTCAATTTACTGACTTTTATAAAAATACTCAAACTTATTTTTTCATCATTTATCCGAGCATTAAGTATATGCATTGTTGCACGCAGTTTTTTTTCTTTTCGATTTAGCTATTAGTTTTATTCTTATTCAAACCTTAAAAATCCTCAAAAAAATTTCGAATTTTTTCGCCAGAGTGAGCTTCGATCAGGTTCTGTTTCTCAAGCCGAAGTTTGTCTAAAATCAAATTCCGTTTGGCTGTTTATTGGTCATTTCTCCGTTGTGATTATTGCTTCACTAATTTCGGGAAGCTTGTCTTAAATCTAAAGTAAAAATTCCATTGGCTGGCTCTGAATTGATTTCTCCGTAGCGATTCTTAATTCCGACATTTTGACAAACTCGTCATTATTCCAAAGTTCAAAAACCGTTGAGAAGCTTTAAATTAATATTTTTTGAGTTCTGATTTTCCGTTTTTAAATTAAGAATTATAAATTCAAAAATAGAGTAGAGGATTTTTAAAAAATAGTTTGGCTTAAATTGCGTGCAACGGTTTTGTGTATGAGTAGTAGCGAGATTTTAGCTCGGAACTTTTCTCATTTCTAAAACCATAAACTTATAACTTAATTTTCGTTTTTCAACACAGACTTCGCTATTACTTATACATAGTGTTACAGCTAGGTTTTTATTTCGATTTAACTCAGGTTCTACATTTCAATTCAACTTAAAATCCTCTAAAAATGTAATTTTTTTTCGGCGCGCTAGGTTTTTCATCGTTTTGGATTTCTCAAAATTGTTTTTATCAACCTGTAAACTCGATTATCTAGCTTGAGTCATATTTTCATAACGTTTTTCAAGTCTGCTGGTTTCGTTTAGCTTTTTATTTTTCTCCAGTTAAAATTCCGTTTGGCTGACTTTTCGATTTTCTCCGTAGCGATTTTCAATTCCAAACCTTTTGGCGAGCTCGTCTAAAATCTTAGTACAAATTCCATTTGGCAAGCGACAGAATTCAGTCCTATTTTCGGAGTGATTTTTCCGATTCTGATATTTTCTTTCTTAAAATACTTGAATATCAAAATAGGAGAGAGGATTTTAAAAATCAACGACTTAACTTAGCTGTAACGGTGTCGCATATACTTAGTGCGACCTTAATTAGTATTTATTTTATTCTCAATTTACAGACTTTTATAAAAATACTCAAACTTATTTTTTCATCACCGAACCCAAGCATTAAGTATATGCATTGTTACCACTAGGCTTTTTTTCCTTCGGATCAACTATTTCTTAACATTAATATTCAACTTAAAATCCTCTAAAAAATGCAATTTTTTTCGGCGCGCTTGGTTTTTCATCGTTTTTGATA
>NZ_NEXQ01000001.1:0-1825 GCF_002810405.1 Psychroflexus sp. S27
GATCCTGGCCAAGTTGAGATGTCCTTTGAAATGAGCTTTGAATAGTGCTAATAATTGAGTATCTTTAATACCTGTACTGGAGTTCTTTTTTAAAGTCATTACTTGAAGAATAATGCTTTAATATACTGAATTCCAGTATTTTATGCAATATAAAGAAGATTAAAATTCACTTTACTTTGTTAAAAATCAAATAGTTAAACAATTTTTGTCGTGTACTAAAAAAATATGTCCAAAATGATTATACGAATTAATAATTAAAAAAGTTGATAATCCACAAAATAGTAATGCTTTACTCTTAAATACAATTAACAATTTATCTAAATATCAATCTAGAGGTCATAGTAACAATTTGAATATTACTATTGATACCGATATTTCTTACTTTATAGAAAATAATCACTATCACTCTTATACATTTCCAATTCAAAATGCTGATGATAGTTCTTTAGTAAGAAATTTATTATTCTCATTACAAAGTGATGGAAGTTATAAAACTATTTTAATAACTTATGATCTGACTGAATTAGAAAAAACAAAAATTAGAAATAATGAATTTGTAGACTTTTCACACCCTAACAAAGTTAATTGGCAAGAAATTGATGTTTTAACTAATGAAACTTTTAATGATGATATTGAGTTTAATGATGGCCTTTTTTACGATTCAGATGGAGGTTATTGTTACGAAATTTTAAGATTAGTCCATCCAAAAGATTTTAGTCTGACTACCAACTTAAAAATTACTGTAGATTGCCCTTGGGATGGCGAAATGGATCACATGGATGAAAGTATTAGAGATGGTGGAAGAGGTAGCGGAGGAAATAGTGATAATGGTGATGAAGGCGAAGATCCTAATACATCAGGAGGTCAATCTAATTCAGATGAAAACGGAAATAACACCAATCCAAACAATGAAAATTCTGATGAGACTCCAAACAACGGTAATGAGCATAATCAAAATGATGATTGTCTCAAACCTGGACCTAATGGAGATTGCCAAGGAGATGTAACAACAATCATTTTACCTGTTGATGATGAGGAAGAAAATAAAAATAAAGAATGTAAAAAAATAACTGATTTTCTTGCAAACAATCCAAACTTCAAACAAAAATTAGTAGATTTATCAAGTGATGCGAACCTTAGTTTAACATACGAAAAAGGAGCTGGTAAAATAGAAAATCAAACAAACATTAAAGACTATGAAGGCAGTAATACGTATCCTGAGATCTCTGTCACTCTTGGAAATAGTGATAAGTTAGAAGCTCTTGCTCACAACCATCCGACAACAACGCCCCTATCATTATCAACTTTTTCACCATCAGACTTAATAGCTATTGCAAAGCTTATTAGAGAAAACAGAATTACCGATGATTTTATAGCCTTCTTGACAACAAAACAAGGCACTCAATATGCAATCACTATTAGTGATTCTACTAAATTTTTAGATTTTTTATTCTATAAAATTTTTAACCCTAATACAGGAATTTTGGATGTTCCTCCTTCAGACCATCAAAAGTATTGGTCATCAAAAGATTTGTTTACTCCATTATATAAAAAGTACTTTAATCCCGATTTTAATCCGAAAATTAAAGGAACAAACCCGAATGATTCAGAGATAATTGAAAAAAATGAGAATGATTTAAAGGAATTTTTGAATTTCATGGATGAAGCAAATGCTGGGTTTAATTTGTTTGAAACTGACAATACATTTAATACATTTACTAAATTAAAATTAAAAAATGGTGAAACGGAAAGAGAAACGCCATGCAATTAAAAAACATTATCATGAAAACAATTTTTTATATTTTATTATTTATCCCAATTATAT